>NZ_JBYCQO010000002.1:0-40872 GCF_057586615.1 Aeromicrobium changchenzhani
CCAAGGCCGCATCGGCGGCCGACCCACCGTGATGAGTTCAGAACGTATCGAGACAGCCACCCGTATGCGGGCCGAGGGTCACAGCTTCGAGGCCATCGGAAGAGTGCTCGGGGTAGGTGCATCGAGTGTGCGCCGAGCCCTAGCCAACCCGAACGCTACCGATCCGGCCTAAGCCGGCGGGAGGGCGGTCAGATGTTTCGTTGGCTGGTCTTCCACCGGTTGAGGTCGTGGAGGGTGTAGCGGACGGTGCGCCCGATGAGTCCCCAGTCGGGTCCGTTGCCGGCGGCTCGGAGGCGGGTTAGGTCGGCGGTGCTGAGGTGCAGCATGTTGGCGGCTTGGGTTGGGGTGAGGACTTTGTCGATCGGTTGCGGATCACCTTCGAGGTTGTCGTGACCGGTTCGGGCGAGTTCGGTGTTGAGTTTCATGGTGGTTCTCCTCGTCTTGTTTGGGCCGCCGGCGGCGGCCTAGTGGGACTCGGGAACGTGAGCCGGCGGCGCCAGCTTGAGGACGGTGTGGAAGGTCCCCCCACCACATCAACCCCCGCTCCCGATAGAACGCCGAACATGCGCAGGTCGGGGCCGTCAAGGGTCGACGTAGGAGACATGTCTTGCCCTTGACGGGTTTGTCCTGCGTGTCAAAATGTGAGGCTTCGGGAGCGGGGGTAGGTGCGCCCGCAGGGCAGAGGGAACGGGGCGCGAAGCGCGCTTCATAGTCTGTGACCGCAGCTGTGCCCCATCGGGGCGCTGGTTTTTGGGCTCGCGCATTTGAAGCGAAGCAAGATATGCACTTAGGTGCCCTTGTCCTAGCCTTCGGCGTCGGAAGGTGCGACACTTGGTGGTGTCGGAACCCCGTTGGGGGTGCTGCGCTGGGCATGAAGGGATGTGGTTGCGGTGGCGAAACGGGAGGGTCGTCGCCGCACCAATGCGGTCGGTGGACCGCGTCAGAAGAGGGTCGTGGTGAAGTTGTCCGACGATGAGTTTGAGCGGATGACGGTGAAGGCTGAAAGTCATGGTGTGACGGTTCAGGGGTTGATGGTGTCGGCTGCTTTGAGCGACCAGATTGAGTCGGTCGCGGAGCGTCGGCAGGTTGCGGTGGAGTTGATGAAAGTGCAACGTCTGATCGGCGGGACGGCTGACAACATGAACCAGATCGCGAAGAAGGCGAACACGGTCCACGAGATCCCGTCGGACTTTCGTCAGTCGATTGGCGAGGCGCGCCGGGTGTGGGATTGCTGTGGTGATGTGCTCGAGCAGTTTGTTGAGTTGAATCGGCGTGCCGGCGCGTGATTGTCAAAGTGTCTCGGGGTGGTCGAGCTGCTGGGTTGATGCATTATCTGGTGTCGGACGGCAAGCGCAACGAGCATGAGAATCCGCATCTGGTGGCGGGGTCGGCTGGTCTGATGTCGTGGTACTCCACGGACGTGTTGTCTTCGGCTGAGGCGTACCGGTTGGGTATGCATCTTGAGGAACCGAATCGTGAGTTTGGGACGTCGGTCACGAGCGCGGTGAAGTCGTTCGATGAGGAGGCTGGGGAGTTTCGTGCGACGGGTGAATCCCGTGAGGCGCATGTGTGGCATTGCTCGTTGTCGTTGGCTCCTGGGCACGCTGAGGTCGATGATGAAAAGTGGGGCGCGATCGCCGGCGACTTCGTTGCAAAGATGGGTTTCGCTGGCGAGGGCGTTGACGATGTGAAAGCGCCATGCCGTTGGGTGGCGGTCAACCATGGCCGCAGCATCAATGGCGGCGATCACATTCACATCGCGGTGAACCTGATCCGCGAAGATGGCACCAAGGCGAACACGTTTTTGGATTACAAAAAGGCTTCGCAGGCGGCCGCCGAACTAGAGACCGTCTACGGTCTCGATGTTGTTGAGGGGCGCAGTGTTGGGCGGTCGGCGCGCGCTGAGTCGATGCGTGAGTTGGCAGCGGTCGAGGCCGGCCAGATGGTTGAGACGCCGACGGCGACGATGGCTCGGACGGTGCGGGCGTGTGCTGTTGGGTCGTCGAGTGAGGCGGCGTTTGTGCGGCGGCTTCGTCGTGAAGGTTTGTGGGTTCGGCCGCGGTTCCAGGCTGGCAGCCAGGAACAGGTCGTGGGGTTCTCGGTTGCGGAGCGGCCAGCTCATGGGCAGCGGGCGGAGTGGCGCGCTGCTGGGAAGTTGGGCCGTGATCTGACGCTCCCTCGGTTGCGGGAGGGCTGGCATCAAGACGACCCGGTCACAGCAGTGTCGGAGTCGTTGGATGCTGGGGCTGAGTGGCGTGCGGCGTGGCGCGGTTCGCCGATCGTTGAGCCTGCTGCTGAGCCGGTGGTGATCGACGACGCGACGTGGAAGCGGTGCGCGGAGCAGATCGCGGCCGTCAACAAGCATTTGTCGCAGATCCCGGTGGGCGATCATCCGGCGTGGGCGCAGGCAGCCCACGAGGCTTCGGGTGTGTTGGCGGCGTGGAGTTTGCGTACCGAAACTGAGCCCGGTGAGTTGGGTTCGGCTTCGGACATGTTGGCCCGTTCTGCGGCGTTGCATCGGCGCCGGGCGCCGGAGCCGTCGCGGCGGGTCAGTATGGGTGGCACCGCCAGTACAGTGTTGGCGATCGCGGCCGCCGGGTCGGGTTCTAGGGCCGGTCAGGCGTTGGTCATTCGTCACCTGATTGTGACGGCCAAGGCATTCGCGCTCGTCGCGGAAAAGACACGACAGACCAAGCAGGTCGCGGTGTGGAATGCGTCAGTGCGCAGGGATCTGGAAACAGTAGCGGCGCGGATGAGTGCCGGGGCGCCGAAGGTGCCCGGTGCTGGGTCCGTGCAGGTCGCAGGGCGACCAGTCGCGCCGGCGTTGCCTAACGAGCTGCGGCAGGCACAAGAACGTGCCCGTCAAGGTGGAAACAGTCAGGGTCGTGACAGCCGCGACGTTGGACGGTAGAACGTGAATCGAAAGAGGTTTTGACGATGGATGAACACACACCAGACCCGGCCGAAGAAGTTATCGGACGGGTTGGACGGGCCACACTGATGGCGGCCTCGACCGCTGGACGGAAGGTCGCTGAGCAACTACGCGAACGAGCCGAACGGCGAAAGGTAGCTGAGAGGGAAGAAGCCGCCCGGCTCCAGGAGCGCTGGAACGCAGAGCGTGCGGCCGCGACGATGGAACTGTCGGTCGCCGATAAGGCGTGGATGAGTACCGCGACACCGGAGCAGGCGGCGCAGGCTTGGTCAACTGCCAGCGCTTGGGCGCAGGTCGATGACGAGTTCACTGCACAGGCGGATGCACTCAGGAACCGGATTCACCAACGGTGGGGTGTGGATGTCGACCCCGGCAGCGAACAGAGTTTGAGACAGGCCGCCGATGAGCAGCTGGATCGTGCTCGTGGCGAAGATGTGCAACGTCATGCCGATGAGGCTGAGGCGGTTGCTGTTCTGGCTGGCACCGGTGATGAGGTCGCGGCGCTGGATAGCGCCGCCCAACACGGCGACAACGCAGAAGCCTACGAGGATGCTGCTGCTTCCTTTGAGGGCGCAGCTGCTGGGGCCGGTTACGACACGGACGCTAGGCGTGCCGATCTGGCGCAGCGGGCAACCGATGCTGGTGTTGATGCCGAAACCGCCGGCGGTCGGGTCCGCGCATCGAACGCCAATGCCAAACCCGTCAAAAAAGCAACACGACAAACAGGCGCCAAAACGAAAGCCAAGACCCGTACTGGCGCATCACAGCGCACACGCGCCGACCAGCTGGGCCGTTGAGCGGGCCTAACAAGGCTCTCGGCGATCCCACGTTGCGCAGCCTCTATGGGCGGGCGCGGGGGCTGGTCGGGTTTGTTGATGAGTCCTACCGGGCGCCGACGATAGACGGGCCGGGGTTCTACAGCGCGACCGGCGCACTGATCGACCGCGATCGGATGATCGATGTGCGCAGGGCTTTATTGAAGGTCACTGGCGGTCGGCCGTGGCACACGCACGAGGCCGCTGAGGCAACTCCGGCGCTCATCGGGCGGATGACAACGGCCATCGCGATTGAGGCGTACAACAACACGCTCGTTGTGTCGACGCCCTGGCAGGGTGGGTCGGCGGCGGCGGTCCGCGAGGAGGTCCTTGGCACATTGCTGCAAGATCTGTCGCGCCAAGGTGCTCGTCTGATGGTGCTCGACAGTATGGAGCCTGTCGCGCAGGAGCGCGATCGGAGGGCTGCGAACGCTCTCCGCGCCGCTGGGAAGGTCGATCGTAATGTTCTGCTTGCACATGCTGATGACGCGAGGGAACCGTTGCTGTGGATCCCGGACACGGTCGGCTGGTCTGTCAATCGCCTCATCTCGGCCGACGAGCCCCAGTGGACCGAGCAGTTGGTCGACGTCGTCGCGGTCAAGGAGAGTCAACGCGGTGGATGGGTTGACTTGACTACCGTGCGTGCGGCCGCGGCCGAGGCCAGGGCGCACAGTCAGCTGACCAAACAGGTCGAAGCGGTCAGAGCGGCCGCATTCCCAAGCGCTGCTGACCCAGCGCGGCGGTCATCGGTGAGTAGGCCGGCGGCGCGACGGCCAGGTCAGAGCCGAAACAACGAAGGTCCCGCTCGATGAGCGGAACCTGAGTTGGTGTAGCGGTCCGGGTGGGCTGTGATGCTCGGCCGCGGTGTCCGGTACCCCTCCATGGCGTCGGTCCCATTGAGTTCATGGGTGAGGCCGTAGAAGTTTGCTACAGATCAATTGTCACATGATGCGCGGATGGAATCAACCGAATTCGCCGCATTGTGAAGATGACGGGCTGCTGCGGACGATCGGGTTTCAGTCGTTCTCATCGAATAGGCCGGCTGGGGCGGGTTCCACCATGATTGTCCGTCGACGCTCCGGGTCGTGGCCTCTGCTGGCCGAGCAGCCTTTGAATGGTCCGTTTGGGTCGGTGAGGACGCCCATGTGGTGGTCGGCGTGGTCGCGTAGCCAGGTGGAGATCCCGGTTCCGGGGTCTTGGCGCAGCTGTTCGAACGCCCGGTGGAGCGCTTCGAGGCGAACGATGGCGGCTGGATGTTTCCACCACTGAGGACACCAGGTGCGGGTGGTCACTTCGGTGTCGGTCCAGAGCATCTCGACGAGGAACTCTTCAACGAATTGCGGCAGCGTTGCGAACCGGGGCGGCGGGGTGGTGTCGTCGGTGTCGGATGGCGGCGGTTGCAGGTCGAGGTCGGTTTCGAGGGTTTCGACGGGTTCTTCGGTGGGGTCCCATTCGCCTACGGCACGGGTTTTCATCGGCGTTGTTGGGGTGTGTGGGCGGCTATTGATGCTTCGACTGCGGCACGGTCGGCGCTTTCGTACCAGGGTTGGGTTCTGGCCAGCACCGGTACGGCGCCGGATGCGAAGACGACCATTCGGCCGGGGTCGAGGGCGGCGAGGTCGGCGACGTCGAGGATTTTGTCGGTGCGGTGTTGTTGAGATACCGATCGGCCGGATTGGCGTTGGAATGAGGTTGAGGAGTCCACGTGTGAGTAGTCACCGACGAGTTGGGCGATTTCGTTCAGGAATTCAACTTCGGAGACACCGCCGCCGTAGACCTTGACGTTGGCTGCTGACCAGAGTTTGCGCATCCCTTCGCGGCCCCAGGCGTCGACGCCTTGGGACCACGATTGCAAGAAGGTCAGAATGTTGACGCCGCGTGAGCCGTAGTGCGAGTACAGGTTGGGTAGTTCGTTCCACCGGCACACGTTCGCGGCTTCGTCGAGGACGACGGCCATGGGGGTGGGTAGGCGTCCTGATGATTGGGTTTTGGCGTGGTCTTCGGCTGCTTCGCAGACTGCGACGGTTAGTGCTGTGACCAGCGGGCCGGCGTTGCCGCGTCCTTCGCGCGAGAGGCTGTAGAGGGTGTCGGTGCCGGTAGCGAAGCCGGTTGGGTGGAACTCGATCGCGCCTGGGGTGGGGGTGACCCACTGGGTGGCTTGGCGGTTGGTGAGGAACGACGCGATTTGTTGGGCGGTGCCGTAGACGCCGGCGCGTTGTTTGTCTGGTGAGCCGATGACTCCGCGCACCGAGGCGGCGGGCAGTGGGTAGTTGTGTTGTCCCAGGATCGTGGCGGGGGTGTCGTCGTTCGGGTCGGTGATCCACAGGTAGACGTCGGTAATTGGCCGGTGGTCGAGGGCCGCTGCGAGTAGAAGGTTGCCCAACAGTTCGAGGGCGGCTGAGTCGAAGAACGCGTCAGTGCGCGCGCCTGGCTTCCGTGAAGCGGAGGCGAACACGTCGGCGAGTGCTTGTGCTTTGGTTTCGTCGGTGACGTAGGTCAGTGGGTTCCACCACCACGTCAGGGGTTCGTCTACGAGTCCTTGGGGGTCGAAGACCCAGACGTGCCCGGTGGTGGCGCGTGGGTCGCGGGTGGCGTCGACGACGTCTCGTTTGTTTGAGGTCGCTACCACGGCGCCGGGAGCAGCCAGGATTGCAGGGATGACTCGGCCGGTTGTTTTGCCGGTCCTTGGGCCGGCGATGTCTACCGACACGGCTTCCCAGTCTTGATAGATCATTTGCCCGGCGGCGATGGTTTTGCCGATCGGTAGGCCCGGACCTGCTGTGACGCCGAGCCGTTCGGCAGTTCGGGAGGTCGTGCGTTTGGACACTGGCGCGATCTGGCGTCCGCGGCCCATCCGTGAGGCGGCCTTATCGACGCGGGCGCGGCCACGTCGGAATCGCACAATCAGAACAATGATCAGAATCGCGAGCAGAACAAAGACAGTTGCTTCTGCGATCAGGACCTTGGTGGCTGTCGCAGTCCATTGAACATCTTTGGTGATCAGTCCGAGGACGACCGAAAACGGGTTAGCGGGAGGTGCCGGCAGATCGTTGAGCTTCGCGGCCAGGTGGGTGGCGGTCCACGTGCCAGCCAGAACGAGGCCAACGGTGGTGATGGCGATGGCCAAGCCGATGGCCTCTACGTTCGAGGACGGTGCCCCGTCGCGCTGCTTGATGGATGACATGTCAGGTGACTTCCTTTCCGAGGAGGCTGTCGGCGGGGTCTGGTTTGGGATCGGTGTGCCATCTTTTGTTGGTGTCGTTGACAGATTTTTCAGCGTTCGTCAGCGTTACTTGGAATGGGATTCCTGGCCTGCCGCCGACTTTGACGAGGAATTTGCCGCGGCCGGGTGGTTCGGCTTCGCGACCGGCTTGTGGGTCCCACGACGGTGGCGCGGACCAGCCGATCAGCATGTGTTCTTCAGCGGCCGACATCATGACCGCTTCGTTGAGGCGTGGCATTTCTGATTGTGGAAGCCCGCCGCAGAGGACCATTCCTGCGCGTTCAACAAACCCGCGCGCTTTCATCCGATCGTGCTCATCGGGTAGTGACATCAGGTCGGCCATGGTGTGCGAAATCATCGCCATCCCCACCCCGCGCTGCCGGTTCAGCCGAGTCAGGGCGTCGACGCGGTCGACCATGCCCCGTCCTGCACGGATGGCGCGCCATAGTTCGTCGAGGACGACGAAGTAGTTGCGTTGGGGTTCGAGGCCTGCGTCGGCTAGAGCGTGGGCGATGTTGATGGCGCCGAACCCGTAGGACCAGCAGGCGAGCATGATCGCGGCTTGGAGGTCGGACTCGGAGTCATCGATCGAGGAGATGTCGAAGACGACGGGGCGGTCCCGTTTCATCGGCACCGTCGTTTGGCGGGAGAAAATGTCACCCAACCGGCCACCGGACGTCAAACCAATCAGGGTGGCCTCTAACCCTTCGGTGATGTCTCGGTAGCGGTTGATGTCGCCGCGGTCCAGGGCGACGTGGCGCAGGTCGTCGGGGGCGTCTTGGATGACTTTGAGGAGGTCGGCCAGGACGGGGACACCAACGTGGGTTTCGTCGAGGATCTTTAACGCACGGTCGATGATGGTTTCTTCGCGATCGGTGGGTGGTTCGGCGCGCAGAATCGTGATGAGCGCGCCGACCATGGTGAGGCGGCGGCCGTGGGCGTCGGCGAGGACTTGTTGGCGAGCGGCGCCGGTGAGGCGTTCTGCTGCCTCAATCGCCTCTCCCGGGTCGAGGACGTTGATGCTGCCGCGGCCACGGCCCAGTTCGATGACTTGGCCGCCCATTTCGCGGATCAGGTCGACGTAGTCGGGTTTCAGATCGCCAAAGATCATCGGGTTGACACCAAAACCGGCCAACCCCAGACACATGCGGCGGACCATCGTCGATTTCCCCAGTGCCGGTAGCCCGAGGACGAAAGCTGATGGGTTGGAGATCAGTTGGGCGCGTTGGAACCACGAGATCGGGTCGCAGCACAGGGTGCCGCCGGTGAGCATGTTCCTGCCGAGTGGGACGCCGACCATGGGTGAGCCCGAGCCGGCGGAGAAGGGCCACAGGCCGCAGACTTGGACTGTTGTTCCGCGCCACTGCACGGGTGCTTGTATATAGTGGGCGGCGCCGGCTCCGGGGCCGGACCAGCCACGTGAACCGGGTTTAGTGGGATTCTTCTCCAGCGCTTTCGCAGCCCTGGTGGTGGCCGTCTGTTGGGCGGTCCTGAGCTGTTCAGCGGCAGTCGACTCGTCACGGCCACGACGCCGCAACGGCGGGTGGCGTTTCACAGTGCGTTTCATAGGGCGTTTCATAGTGCGTCCCGGATTTCGGCGGGGATGCGCATATGTGATTGCAACACCAGACCTAGCGGCAGGCAGGCAGCGAATGCTGAGTCTTGAGATCCGTGAACGGGGCGAATCAACAAACGTGCGGTGGCGGCGAGGTTGTCGATCGCCGCCCGCGCATCAGGCATCCGGTCGTGGTCGGTGACGGTGGCCGTAATCAGCAGCCCGAAATCGACCAGCCCGGCACCTTTGGCTTCTTCGGCTGCTGTCGTGGCAGCCGAACGCGCCGAGGTGAGCGCGCGGGCTGAGGGGCGTTTGGATGAGCCGATACGAAAGTCCGCATTGCGTTTGTCGGCCTCGACCGTTTGGGCAGCTTTGGCCGAGTCCAGCGGACGGTAGATGAGGGTGACGCGTTTGCGGTCAATGTCGCCATGTGGTGACAACAGGCGGGTCAACACCGAGGAGAACACTTCGCCTCTGGGTGCTGATGTCATCGCCCAGGTGCGCGACCATGCTCCGTCGTGGTGGTAGGCGTCCCACGTTGCTTCGGTAGCTGTTGGGCCAACATCATGCCAGGACAGGTCCGGTGCGTTCCCTTGCGCGTGGACATCATCAATCAGGGTGGCGGCGGCCGGATCGTAGGCGACGCGCACAATTTCGCACAACGTTTGCGCATCAACGGGACGTGCCGGTCCCGCGCCGGTAGCGGCCAACGTTTGGGTCAGCCCGGGCAGGCGGGCCGCCAGATCGCGGGCCACATCGGCGGTGTCGCGTTTCTTGCCCGCATAGGTGCGGCCGTTGAACGTCAACGACACCCACGCCCGCACCTGGGCGGACCCGGCCGGATACGTGTCCATGACTTGCGTCAGCATCGTTTTGGCTAGTTCGGGCGCATCGGGGTCGACCCGTCCTTCGACTTCGCGCCGTAGGCGGGCCCCCGTATCGGGTGCCGTTTCGACCGTGACGGCCGCAGCGATGACACCGACTTCGTGTCCCAGGCTGGCAAGCCATTGGCCCCATTGGGCCACCCACGAATCAATCTGGTGCTGATCGACCAACGACGCCCCGTCGGGTTCGACACTGATCACGACCGAGAAATGGCCGACTGAGGGTGTTTCGAGGACAGCGAAGGGCCGGTTGTAGGAATCGTGATGCTCGGACAGTTTCGTCGCGGCCAACAGACCCGGTAACTGGAACGTTCCCCAACCGGTTCGGCCCAACGGGCCAGAGCGATACAGGTGCTGGCGACGTTTCTTGCCCTGCCACCAGCCGAACCTGGTGCCCAGACGGGTCAGACCGGAACGGCCGTGTTGGTCTTTGATCATCATGAACGCCAACAAGGCCACGATCAGGATTGTCCACACGATCGCTGGGATCAGTAGTCGCACCGTCATCAAGATCACCAACACGATGATCGATCCGAACAGAATGACCGTTCCGATCGTGCCGAGGGCACCGATGCCCGGCGATTCGGGTCGGCGGAAATTTCCGTAGCTGGCACGCCTGGACTTTTGCTGACTACTGCTGGCTTCCATCTGGTCCTCCGTCGGTTTCAGCGGCGCCCTTGGCCGCATCCGTTGCCTGCTCCATCACTGCCGTTCCGGCTTTCGCGGCCATAATCGTGGCCCCTGCTGGTCCGGCGCCGGCAGCAGCGGCGCCACCGCCTCCGCCGGCCGTGCCGGCGGCTTCTGTTGCGCCGCTGGCGCCACCGGCCGACCACGCCCCCGACGGTCCACCAGAGCCCGGGGTTCCGGCTGAGGCGGTACTGATCTGTGACGGCTCATCAACTGCACCTGAGGGCATCGCCTGCATCGCCATCATGCCGCCGGCCATCCCGGCACCCATTCCCCCGCCGCCTCCGCCGCCCATGCCGCCGACCAGCGGGACGCACAGTTTCATTAGCGCCGGCAGGGCAGCAACAGCGAGGATCATCATCGTCATGCCAGTCAGTGCGCCGACGAGGTCTTTCGATTCGCCGAACAGTTCGAACGCCGCCGCATAGACCAATGCTGCGGCCGGTTTGTAGAGAATGAACGCGATCATCCAACCCGTGGTCTTTTGGAACCACTGTTTGCCCCACTCGGTGTTCGTCGCGGCCGCCGACAACGGCAACACACCCGCGAGCAGCACAAGCATCCCGGAACGGGCGATCATCAAAACGATCTGAACCATCGACGCCAAAACCAAAATCAGGCCCACAAGAATCACAAGAATCGGACCAATAGGACCGCCAGCGACCGTGACAACGGTGAGCATGCCCGTCATTTTCTTATCGAAACTGTCCCCCGTTGAGCCGCCGATAATCCAGGTCGAGAACTCATCCCCGGCAGTCACGGCTAGACGGATCACCGCCAGGCCGGCACCGGTGACCACGACGAGAGTGATCAGTGACTTTCCGAGTTCGCGGGCAGGTTCAGCGCGGGCCTCCCACGCCATCCGCCCGCCAGCAATCAAAACAGACAACACCGCAGCGAAGCCCATGTACCAGTAAAGGTTGTCCTGCAGCTTCGACGCCGTCTCACCAGTACCCAAACCAACAGTCGGGACCTTCACCCAGATCGTCGACACGGCTTTAACCGACTCCCCCACCGCATGCGAAACCGCCTCAGCGAACTTCTCAATCGCGCTACCGGCAACCGAATTTGCGGCACCACCCAGCACGCCACCCGCCTTGTCAGTTGCCCAGCCGAAGGGGTTCGGTATCGGGAGCGCCATCAGGACACCCCGCTCCACTTGGTGAAGCCGTCGAGCGACGTCAGAACGATGGGTTCACTCGTCTGCTGGAGCTGGAGGTACCAGTCACCTTGCCGCCACACGAAGGTCATGGGGGTGGCACCCAGAGCGCCGGCATTCGGTCCATCGGTTAGCCGGGTTGCGAGAGTGACTGTCGATCTGTCCTTGGTGTAGTCCTCGAATCGGAAGCCGACAAGTTGCGAGATAGGTCCTGGCTTTCCGAGGTCTCCATGCAGGGTTTCATCAAGTTCAGGGTTCGGAACGGTCCGCATTTTCAGGGCCTGTTTGGTGCGATTGTCAAGAGGATAGATGTCTGCGGCGAGCGTGGCAGCCGCGAACAGGACACCCTCGGGATTTCGAGCGAAGCACTTGCGAACGCTAGCTCCGTCGTCGTTTTGGCCGGGGCCGAAACTTGGCGAGCGTGGAGTTGCGATCTTTCCTCGGAAGTACCACTTTGTTTTTGGTGCTTCGGCCGGAACGGCTTGGTCACCGTTGGGTAACCCGCACGTTGATGATGAGCCTGATGACTTCGGGCCGGAAGTCGTTTGCGGTTGCCGTGCCGGCGGGTTGTCGTTGCCGCCGGTAAGCCGTATTCCTACGAGCACGATGGCGGCGATCAAGATGAGGCCGATGAGGATGGCTGAGGCGATGAATTTGGGGTCTTTGCGGATCTGGTCGGTGTCACTCATGCGGTGCCCTTCCTGGTTGTTAGAGCAGTGCACCGACGAGGGCGGAGGCTGAGCCGATGACGATGCAGCCGCCGAGTGCCCAGCCGAGGCGGGAGACGTGTTCGCCGCCGGAGCCGCGTTGGACAGAAACGGCCATCATGCCGCCGGCGATGAGAACACCGAGGACACACATCGCTGAGGCGAGGTAGAAAACCCAGCTGATAATCCTGACGAGCCCGGCCGAGCCGGGAGGCGCTTCGCCTTTGCCCGGGTTTGGGACTGCGCCGGCCAGGGTGGTGAGTAGGTCGGGGATGGCGTGAATGAGGTACATGGTGGTTCCTCTGGTTAGGCGTTGATGGTGTCGAGGACGGTGTTGATTTCGTTCAGGACTTTACGGACCTGCTTGGGTGGGTCCGCCGGGTCGACAGAGATTCGATATTGATCGACCCAGCCAATCTGCCAGGTGTGGGGCACTCCTCCGCTGATCACTTCAGCCAGATCGGCCAGTGGACGAGGAAGTTTGCCGGGAGCATCAGCGACCAGTACGAGGCCGAGGAGTTTGACGTGGGGGGTGTTGCCGCCTGCCCAGGCCCGCATCGCTAACTGTGCGGCGTGTAAGCCGGCCGCGTGGGTACGCGCGGTCAGAATGACCGCAGGCGGCGGCGTGGTTTCGGGCCACCGGCGGTGGGTCTGCGACCCGCCGAGCAGGCCGGCCAGTGTCGTTTCGCCCGAACCACCATGCGCTCCAACGACCCACACACGGACAACCGTGTTGGTGGTGAAGGTTCGCAGCTGGTCGCCGGTATCTGGCGGGGTCACCGCCGGTTGCGGGCCAGTGGCGCCCGTCGGGACAACGACCGACACGACAGCCACTTCCTGGACCGGTTCAGCTTCCGGTAGCCACGGGTTTCTACGCACCGTTCCCCCCAACATCGATTCGCTAAGCTCATTGCTCGTTTAGCATATAGTCGCTACTATCAGGTTGCAACCTTGATTCGGTTTATTTGATTGAATCGCTATATACGCTACGATTATAGGGTTGAAGGGGGAAAGTGGAGGTCGAGCGTGAAACACTCTCGTCTGTGACTCCGACAGTTCCTGAGCCGACTGAGGGCACCTTGCTGTCCGCGAGCGAATTAGCGAGCTTTTTGAGTGTTCAGGATCAGACCATCCGCAAGTGGTGTGCAAAAAACGGATTACCTCATGGAAAGGTCGGCGGGATCTACCGCTTCGACCGAGAGCAGGTTCAGGCGTGGCTCGACGCGCGTTGGGACAACGGGTCCGACCCGGAGTAGTCGCCGCACCGCTGCGGTGATCCTTGCCGCTGGGGTTTGTGCAGTCTCCTTGGTGGGCTGCACCAGTTCTACCGACGCGCCGGAATCCAAGGCCCGATCGTCTGCGGCCACATCGACGGCCGGCGCGCAGTGGGATAAGGCGGGCCATGCGGCCGCCCAGGCTGCCGGCGTGAGGCTGCTGCGGACTTGGTCGCGTCCGACGATGGCCTATGAGCCGTGGTGGAAGGCCCTCAAAGTCCAGCTGAGCCCCGAAGCGCGCGAGGTGTATGAATTCACCGACCCGGAGCTGATTCCAGCGTTGAAGATCACTGGCGCGGGCGTGGAAACGAACAACGACAACCCCTACGTCGTGACGATCACGTTCCCGACGACGGCCGGCAAGTTTGGTGTCGACCTGTCGAGAACAAAGATCCCCGGCACATGGGTCGGGGAATCGATCATCTTCCCCGGCGACGTATCCAGGTTGCAAGGATGAACGGCGGCTCCAAAGGCTGGATGCTGATCACCGCACCCATCACCCTCATCCTGAGCCTCATGGTCGCCATCCCGCTGCTGTTCAGCGACACCTGCAACCCCGCCACCACCAGCCCGACCAACTCGTCAAGCTCGGCCAGCCCGTCCAGTGCCGGCGCTGTATCTGGGTCTGTGGTGGGCCGGTGGAAAGGCGACCAACTCACCAACGCGGCCGCCATCATTACTGCCGGTAAGAAGGTCGGCGTCAATGAGCGTGCACAAACGATCGCGGTTATGACCGCGATGGGTGAATCCAGCCTCACAGTCCTCAATCATGGCGACACGGCAGGTCCGGATAGTCGGGGTCTGTTCCAACAACGCACTAGCTGGGGAACGATCGCTGAACGGTTGAACCCTGCCGCCAGCGCCAGCCTGTTTTATCGGGCGCTGCAGCGCGTCGACGGCTGGGCTGGACTTGAGCCGACGATCGCCGCGCACCGGGTGCAACGCAACGCCGACCCCAACCACTACCAACAATTCTGGAACGACGCAGTCAAAGTCACCGCCGCGGTGACCGGCCAAGACACCACCACCGTCGCCTACGCCGTTGCACCGGCCTGCACTGATGACACGATCCCCGCGGCCTGGACCAGCGACACAGCGGGCGGAACAGTATGTGGATTCGGCCCCACCGGGACGCCGCGTAGTTGTGGCCAGGCGCTGGCCGAGGCGGCGCGTATCGCTCGTGATGCCAGCTGCACGAACGAAGTGCGCGGCGGCACCTGGCGGCGCCGGTGCCTAGAGTTCGTGGCCCGCGCCTATGGCTATGCGAGTTCTGGGACAGCAACGGCGAAAGCCCAATACCGGCTGATGAAATCCAAAGGGTTGATTCACACCGATAAAAACATTCCGGCCGGAGCGTTGGTGTTTTTTAACTCCTCAGACCCTGCCGGTCACGTCGCTATCTATGCCGGGGGCGGGAAAGCGTTCTCCAACGACTACGTGCGCTCGGGCTGTATCGACCTCACCCCGATGACACGAATCGCCGCCGGCGGCCAATATTTGGGCTGGTCACCACCAGTCTTTCCGCTCGGCGCACCCCTCTAACCACTCAAAGGAGACCAAACGATGACCGCTGACACCACCATCCCCGAGTTCCCCCACGTCACTGCCACCTTTCACGAACATGCTGTGGAACTGACGTTGTTGGGTGTTTCGCACATGTTCGAAGGTGAGGCGGACGCTGCCCGCAACCAGGCGTTGCAGTTCCTCTGGAATGTGGCCAAAGGCCCCGACTTCAATCGGCCGCTTCGCGTGCACACCAGCAGCGGCATCCTCGGTGATGATGTCGCGTTGATCGTGACCCCAGCAGGGCGTTACTACGACGAAACCGACCCCGACACCACCTGGCCCATCGACGACACACCCCACCAGAACCCTGTCGAGAACCAAGACGTAGACCAAGAGGAAGAGTCGGTGCCGGAGGCCCCGGATGCCGCTCCCGCGATCGTGGCAGCGCCGCCACAGCTGGCCGCTGACGTTGCTGCCACGCCAGCGGCCGCCGTCGAACCCGACCCCGCCGCCTCGCAGATGGTTGCCGGTCCCGGCCAACCCCGTCATCACCAGCGCCGTTCGTTCATCGACGTGACACCGACGGTGGAACCGGCCCGGCAGGGCTGGCGTGGCGTCCTCAATCGTGCCGGTTTGCGCCTCGATCCTGGTCTGGGTGAGCAGGAATGGCGCACCGATGCGGCCGCGGTGCAGCAGCATTGGCCCGGTCCGCGCACCATCGCCATCACCAACCCCAAGGGCGGGGCGGCGAAGACCAGCACCACGGTGCTGTTGTCGGCGATTTTCGCCCGCTATGGCGGTGCAGGTGTCCTGGCGTGGGATAACAACGAAACCCGCGGCACGCTCGCCTGGCGCACCGAACGGGGTGCCCACGACGCCACTGTGCTTGATCTACTCCCCCGGGTTTCGGATCTGTTGTCGACATCGGCCCAGTCGGCCGAGATGTCCTATTTCGCTCACCACCAACGCAACGACAAATACGACGTGCTGCAATCTGACCAGTCGGTCGAGGGCAACCACGAAGTATCGGCCAGCGACGTTGACGCTATCCACCGCGTCGCTAGTCGCTTCTACCGGATGATCGTCATGGACTCGGGCAACAGCGAACGCGCCGCGAATTGGCGCGCCATGATCGAACGCACCAACGCTCTCGTTGTTCCGTGTACAAACCGTGCCGACACCGCCGAAAACGGCGCGCTCATGCTCGAAGCACTACGCGGCCGCGACGACCATTCGCGCCACCTCGCAGAAAACGCCGTCGTCATCGTCTCCAACGCGACAGGCAAAAAAGCCGACCAACGCTGCGAAGCGATCGCCGAAGGCTTCCGACCAATCGTGCGCGACGTCGTCCACATCCCCTACGACCCGGCCCTCGTCGAAGGCATCATCAGCTTCGACGCCCTCAGGCCCGACACCCAACGAGCCTGGCTCCGAGCCGCCGCCGCAATAGCCAAAGGACTATGAAAAACATGGTCGCGAGGCGGCGCGTCAAACTCGAATCGGCCGACGAACGCAATAACGTCATCTATATGGCCGTACAGACGAGACGACGCGGAGAAGCAAAGAAGAAGATTGCTCTCTTGGCGAAGGTTGATCACTCAGTAAAAAAGAAGGTCGAGCGTATCGCGGCGACCCTCGGAATCTCACAGGCTGCGGCCGTCGAGATGATGCTCCAAAGCGTCGAAGTCGACGCTAGCGGACGGCCTGCGTTCTGGACCGGTCCTTTGCCTACTGATGTCAATGAGGAGTTGCCGATCGCACGGAGCGCCTAAATAAAGCGAAGCCCGCACATTGTGCGGGCTTCAAAGCCTTAACTCTGACCCGAATGCTTGGCGGCTGCCGGTCATGAGTTGTACAAAAACTCCCCACAGTGGGAGGGCTTCTGCATACCCCGAAGGGAGGTATTTAGTTGATGGATCAAACATTAGCACTACCGGTACCTGTATGCACACAATCAACAGATGAAGTGTCGTCGGTGTGTCGCAGCACGGATGCCGAAGCGTGGCGGGCTCTCGCGGCCCAGATCTCCGGCCGGGGCCGGATGCGTGTCTCTCGCGATGGCGGCCGCACCTATCCCCGCAAATATGAGCGGGCGATTAGCGACGAGCTGCCAAACCAGCCAGCCGCTGTCCTGATCTACGACACTGTTGGCTGTGCTAGAACGCTGTGTGTTGACCTCGACACGTCTAAAGGTGGCCGCGAGGCCGTCGAACGTGATTTTTCTTCTCTGAGCGCGATTCTGAGCCGGGTCGGCGCACGATTCTTCGCCGACCGGTCCCCCAACGGCGGTATCCACATCTATGTGCCGCTCACCGAACCGCTCCCGTTACCTGAAGCCCGGACTGTTATGCGCGCCCTGGCAGCACGCACCCCCACCCTTGACCCGATGCCGATGCTGGGCATCGACTCGGGCTGCATCAGACCGCCAGGAGCCCGCCACAAGAGCGGTGGCCATCAGCAGCTCATCGGCACGCTCACTGCCGCCCACCAGGCGACACGCATCCGAACCGGGGCGGCGGCATGGAGCCGGCTCGTCACTGAACTGGACGTAGCGTCCTTCACCACACCACAGCCCGTCGCCGATACGACCGTCGAGCAACTGCGTCCGCTCGGCCGGCACACCACACCCGATGCCACCTATCAGACGATCGCACGCACCGGCGACTACGACGCCGGCCGCTACGCCACACCGTCTGAGGCCCGCCAGGGCGTCATTTGGGCCGCAGTCGCGGCCGGCTGGTCCCTAGCCGATGTCACCGCCCGGCTGGCTGACGGCCGCTGGGCCGGTCTGGCGGCCATGTACGCCCGCTACCGGCCGCAGAGCCGCCACGGCGCGGTTGTTCGCGACTGGAAAGCAGCGACCAGGTTCGAGAAAAACCGCCGTGAAACTACACAGAAGGGATCTGTTCGCGTAGGCACCACAAGGGAACCAAAGACACACCGCGGGGGTGACTACCAACTGATTCGCTCGTGGGTCAACGCCGTCGATCTTGTTTTCGATGAGAACCGCCGCGACGATCTGGCCGCTAGGGCTGTGCTGATGGCGATGGGCGAAGCTGCACAGAAGACAGGGTCAGTGGTGATCGAGTTCGGCAATAGGTCGTTGGCCATTGCTACTGGACTTGACCAGGCGACAGTAGGCAAATGTTTGAACCGGCTCATTGCTGAAGACGTTTCTCTGATTGTGAGGATCGCGGATGCGGCAGGGGTGAAGGCGGCCGTCTACCAGTTGGTCCTCCCCCATCCGATCGAGGAAGCAGCTGCGCGGCGCCGCTGGAAGAAAGGGAAGATTCGCGGCATACGGGCCGCTTTCCGCGAGTTGGGACTACCGGCCGCGTTCATGTATGCAGCACTGGAACAACACGACAGGCCCTCGTCCGGGCGTGATCTGGCGATCGACGCCCGACTGGGCACCACCACCGCATACGACGCCCTAGCAACGCTGCAAGCATTCGGCCTCGCACAGCGCACGTCAGCCGGCTGGGCGCTCGGTACGGCCAGCCTTGATCGACTGGCCGAAGCGCTCGGCATCAGTGAACAAGTCACAGCCCAAATCGAGCGCTACCGCGAAGAACGCCGCGCCTACTGGGCCATGCTCGGCATCATCCGACTCACCGGACCCGGCGGCACAATCGGTACTTTCAACCGTCCTCCCCCACCCGAGCCGCCAGACGAGGCCGCCGTGACACTGATGGACATGCTCGAAGACCTGCTCGGTGCCCACCTCGTTGGAGAAGAACAACACACGCGAGCCAGCTGATCAGGCAAATGGCCCGCACGAGGAGTCGACGGGCCATTTGCAGAACCCTGCACCTCGTAGTTCTTAGTCGGGGCGGTAGCAGGGCGAGCATTGTGCTGCTCACAAGCACTGTAATTCAGAAAACGCACACGCGGAAGCATGACTGTTAGTCATCGGGGACGGCTAGCGATACGAGTTATCACCCATCCGTGGTGGCCGTCGGCCACCATTCCATGTCGCTCATAGGTCTTGAGTAAAAAGTGTGTAGCCGTCGCGGTCACCCGATTTCCGGCAGCGTGCTCCTCATCTCGGACCCACTCCGCCAACTGCCGGCCGAGCGACCGGCGTTTTGGCCACGCCGCCAAGTTCGACACCAGCACGTCGCCCGGTAGCGCGTGCCGTCGCCGATCCGGAGCAAGAACCGCCGTCGCCGTCGCTCCTTGCCCTTCCAACAAAACCAGCCGCTTCCCGCGTTTTGAGCGGGAAGCCCGATACACCAACACACCCACGATCACCGCCTCCAAGGGCAGACAGAACAACCAGATGCCGGCAAAGAGCAACGCGAACCAGAGGACGGAACCCGGCGGGCCAGCCAAAGCATTGACCACCCACACAAGCGCGGTCGCGAGCAGACCGAGGCCGGTGGCAATCAGCAGCGTGGACGGCGCAAACAGGAACGCCTTGGACGCCGTCACGGCCGCGCGCCGGCGAGCCGACCGGTCATCGGCCGCCACAAACCGGGGCGTCTCCATAGGGCCATGAAAGCCCTGAGGGCCATCAAGGTCAAACCCCACACCTAACGGGGCCGCCTTCGGCGGCACGGCAACTGAATAGATTGTCTCTCCCGGGGCGTTCCATGATCTGCCCCCCGCGTGTCCGCGCAATCGCGCTACGCGCGATCTCACCACCCGCCAGCTCATTCGGCGCTGCGCTTATTTCCTCATGACCTGGTGGCCGGATCGACCCTCCGGGTGGCCGCTACCCCGCTCCTTACGGGCAGGTCAGTCTCTTGCCCGGGAGGGACGAAAACGGTTGGACGGCGGAGTTCAACGGTCACCACCCGAGCAGAAAGCAGAGTCACATCATGACCGGAAACATTGAGATTCAACAGATTGATCCGACAACCCTGCTGATTGACATCAACGTGCGCGCCGACCTTGGCCTGACCAAGGAATTCGTCGGTTCCATCAAAGAACACGGCGTATTGGTTCCTATCGTCGCAATCCACACCAACGACGGCCTACGCGTCCGCATGGGCCACCGTCGCACCATGGCAGCAGTCGAAGCCGGACGCGAGAGCGTCCCGGTCTACGTAACGTCAACCGATGCCACCGGAGACGACGCCGAAATCGAACGACTCCTAACCCAACACGCCGAGAACCACCACCGGGCCGGACTCAGCGTCACCGACGACGCGAACGTTGCTCACCAGTTGTCACTCTTGGGCCTGACATCAACACAGATCGCCCGACGCACCCACACCAAAAAAGCCCACGTCGAAACGGCGCTGACGGTCGCAGGCTCAGAACTGGCCAGCAAAGCCACCGACCGCTACGACCTCACCCTTGACCAAGCCGTCGTCCTCGCGGAGTTCGAGAACGACACCGACACTGTTACCGCCCTCGTCGCGGCAGTCCAGACCGGACAATTCGACCACGCTGCGCAGAAGGCACGAGCGGATCGGGACGACAGGCAAGCACAAGCGCCACTCGTCGCCGACCTCACCAAAGCCGGCATCCCCGTGATCGAACGGCCCACATGGTCAGATCAGGCGAAAGCGCTCGACACCTTGGTCGACAGCAGCGGGACACCGATCGACCCCGAATCGCATACGGCATGCGAAGGCCACGCCGCATTTCTGGTCGAGGAAGAAACCTACGTCGAACCAGACGGCACCATTTTGGATGCGGACCGTTGGGGCAACGTCAACTGGCCCGAAGACGACGAGCCAGCGACCGAAGAAGAAGCAGAAGAACGCTGGACCAAAGTGGGTGTCCGCGCCGACTGGACCCCGGCCTACGCCTGCACCGACCCCGCAGCACACGGCCACCTGACCCGCTCGCAATACTACGAACAGAGCAGCAAACACCGACCAGCAGCAGAAAAAAGCGACACCGAACGCGAAGCCGACAAACAGAAACGCGCCCTCGTCATCGCCAACAACAAAGCGTGGAAAGCAGCGCGCGAAGTCCGCAACGAATGGGTCAAGACCTACCTCACCCGCAAAACACTCCCCGCACATGCGGGAACGTTCATCGCCGTCGCGATGAGCGGCGACGTTGACCTGATTGCCGACAGCGGCGCGAACCACCAAGCCGCCACATGGCTCATCGGCGAGGACAGTGAGTCCTACGGTTACAGCGCCAAACTCACCGCAGCCGCCCAAGAGGCCACCGACAAACGTGGCCTCGTCATCGCGCTCGGCATCACCCTCGCCGGATACGAAAAACGGTCAGGAGACGGCGCATGGCGCGAAAACGGCGACCACTCCCCCACAGGGCGATACCTGCGCTACCTCGCTGAATGTGGCTACACACTTAGTGACGTCGAGAAATACGCCGAGAGCAGCGAAACGGCCTAACCGGTCGGCCGGGGTGACACCACCAAACGGTGTCACCCGGGCGTCGCTCCCCGGCTGAAATCACACCGCACGTTGCATCGGCGGCTCCGACGGAGGTCGCCGCATAGCCGACAGCTACGACCTGGCCGAGACGCCGAAGGCTCCTACGTGAACCACTCCAACACCCAGTCGGAGATCGGGACGAGGGGGAAAGAGTTGGAACCTAAATCCAAACTGACAGCATTACTTGCATTAGAAGTGATACTGTCACTACCAGTAATGAAAGCAAGTCAAGTAATGCATGTATTGACAGTGATACTTGTTTTGACAGTAAAGGAAGTGATGAGCCGATGGCTCAGTCTCTCGACCGAAGCGCACTCGACCGCGTGATCGCCGTGATCAACGGCAAGGGAGGAGTGCTCAAGACCACGCTGACCGCAAACGTCGGGGGACTACTGGCCAGCAGCGGTTACCGCGTCCTGCTGGTCGACCTGGATCCCCAGGGCAACCTTGCAGAAGACTACGGATACACCGACAGCGAAGCCGACGACCAGGGCGCAGCCCTGGCACAGGCCATCATGTTCGGGGGAGAGGCCAAGCCAATCACCGACGTCCGACTGAACCTCGACATCTTCGCCGGCGGACCCCTGCTTGAACAAGCCACCGCAGGCCTGGTCGCCAAGTCGAACAAAGATCCCGAGGGTGCCAAGCTCGCCCTAGCCAGCGTCCTCGCGCCCATCGCGCACGACTACGACATGATCCTCATCGACTGCCCTCCCGGCGACGAGACACTCCAGACAGCCGCCGTGGCAGCGGCACGCTGGGCACTCGTCCCAGTCAAGACAGACAAGTCCAGCCGCAAAGGACTATCGGCTGTCGCTACACGACTGTCGTCGGTGCTCACGGTCAACCCGACCCTCGACCTACTCGGCGTCGTTTTAGTTGGCACCGGCACCGGCTCCCACGCCATCAAAGCCGAAGCACGCCAACACATCGCTGAACTATTCAACGCGGACACTGATGTCGCCTTCACAGCGACGATCCGTCACTCCGAGGCCACCGCACAGGCGACGCGAGAACGTGGCCTGCTCGTGCACGAACTCGACGAGCGCGTGCGCAGCGGACCCAAATGGTACGAAGTCCGCCGAGGTGATGCCGAAGCCCAAGCGCTGGCACCACGCACCGCCGGCTCTGTCGCGGACGACCTGCAGGCGATCGCGCAGGAAATCGTCGCACGCATCACCGCAGCCGAATCAAACGGGGGAGCGCAGTCATGAACGACGACACTCCCGACCGCACCATCGGAGGTCTCCCCAAACGCGGGAAAGCACCAGACCTCAGTGGGATGCTCGCCCGCAACCGGGCCGCTGTCACCCCGCCGGAGGTGGCCTTAGACAAGGAGCCGGTCAAGACCCAAAAGACCACCACGGCGGAGACACGTGCGGCCAAGACGTCAGCCACAAAGAAGCGCCCAGACCGCAAGGCATCCGACAGCGCGAACGCCAGCAAGACTCAAGTCACCGCGTACATGAACAACGAAATTCGCAACCGAGCACGCGCCGCGTTCAGAGCCACAGCACATATCGAAGGAGACCGAAACTGGTCAGCATTCATCGAAGAGGCTGTACTCGCCGAAACTCAGCGCCGAGAGCAGAAATACAACGACGGACAGCCATACGCTGGCGGCGATGAAGCGCTCTCGCCCGGCCGAAGCATCAGTTAGCCCACACCCAAACTGTCGGCCCGTCCCGACAGACGAAACTCCCACCCTAGCTGGGCGGGGGTTTCGTCGATCCGTCGTGAAGGAACGCCGCAGGCGCCGGCCACATCGGGGGAGTGGGTCACAATGCTCCCGGACCTCCTCGCGTCGACCTTGGCGCACCTGTCGGTACTTGATGAGACTGACCTTTTGAGGAAATGTGGCGGCACCGGCGCGATCTGGCCACCCGAGGCGCAGCGGTGCGTCTAGGGTGGGATCGATTGCGCGGCTGAGCCGTTGAGAAGTAACGAGTCGAGACGGAGTCGCAGTGGACGAATCAAGAAGTGTCACTGATTGGTCGACCGCGCTGTCAGATGATTTCGACTACGCCGCAGCCCATTTCAACACCGAGGCTGAGTTGCGTGACCATGTTCATCGAGAGATAACGAAGGCCGTCGAGGACCTGTTCGGCATGGGTCTCGCGTCATCGGCTGGTGAACTGAACACGCGTAGAAGCGGAACTCGACGTGTACTTGATCGACTCTACGGAGGAGTGGTCGTCGAGTGGGAATGGAACATGAAGCCAGCACGGCGCGAACATGGTGCGTTTCAGGCCTTGGAGTACCTCGAGAACTTGCGGGCGCACCACCCAAGCGAAGCAGCATTCACAGCGGTCGTAGCAGATGGCAAGCAATGGGGATTCCTTCGTCAGGATCCGGAAGACACAGAACTTGATCTGTTTGCGGCGGAGCCAGCAACCTCAAGCGAACGGTTCATTTGGGTCCCGAACTCCCCAGCTGCGTGTCGCCAGTTCCTCGAACTAGTCGGCTCCCACAAGAAGACGCCCATCACGGCGAGTACTCTTGCACACCGGTTCGGCCCTACGAGTGACGTGGCGAACAAGATCGTTACGGTCCTCGGTCAATCGGCGGCGGGCCGACTCCCGAACGACCGTACAGAGACGCTCTACCGAGAGTGGCGTCGTGCGCTCGACGTCGTTTATGGCGACCTAGACGAGAACGACTCGACTCTGGCGATCGATGTCCAGACGGCGTACAGGCTCCCGGTGGCGAGACCTCTGGGCGAGACGCTTTTTGTCCTCCACACATATTTCGCGTTGGTCGGTCGGATCATAGCGGTAGAACTCCTAGCACTCGCCGTTGGCGAACAAGGCGATGCTCCGTCCGCGTGGCGTGGCCACGATAATGCGAGTCTTCTCACCAGGCTTGGAGCTCTCGAAGGTGGCGAGCTACCGGGCGGCCTGGAAATCAGCAACCTATTTGAAGCTGACCTATTTTCTTGGTGGTCAGACTTTGCCGAGAGCAACAGCGACCTGTTAGACGGGATCCGTGACCTCTTAAAAGAGGTGTCAGATCTTGCGTTTCCAAAGCTTGCGTTTGGCCCGCAGCAGGGAACCGACGTCTTGCGTGACCTCTACCAGACGCTCGTTCCGAACACGCTGCGTAAGGCACTCGGCGAGTTCCTTACACCTCACTGGCTGGCGGAGTCCTGTCTTAGCCGACTCCGCGAAAAGGGAGCAAACGTCGGCACCGGACGGGTCCTCGACCCCACATGTGGCACGGGCACGTTCCTTGTCCCTGTGCTGGCCTCCAGACTGCGGCAGCTTGTTTCATCCCGCGGGGCAGATGTGACTGCGGCCGAAGTTCAGGCGGTGCTGGACTCCATTACCGGAATCGATCTGAACCCCGTTGCAATCACCGCCGCCCGCGTGAACATCGTTCTTGCACTGGGGGATCTCGGCGCGCTGGGGTCGCTCACTATTCCGGTTTGGCGGGCCGACAGTTTGATTGTTCCGGAGCAGTCGCCATCTCAGGAAGCACTCGGGGTGATAGCGGGAATCGCCCACACGAAGCTCTCCACCAGCCTTGAAGATCCGTTCGTGGTTCCCGGGTCCATGAATACGGGATCGCGAATCGGCGCCCTACGATCGCTGATCGAAAATAACGTTGTTGGGGCAGACGCTTCCATCGAGGAAGGGGGTCCAATCGAACTCAGTCGCGCTACCTTCGACGCGGAGTTCACCGCAATGTTCGGCTCTGACGGAGATTTTCCGCTTGAAACCAACTTCGATGTCCGCCAAGAAGCAAGAGTGGCAGTGGCCTTGTTCGATCAGATCACCAAGCTCTCGCTGGAGCGACGAAATGGCGTATGGGCGCGGATCATTGAGAACGCGTTCGCTCCCATCTTCGCGGGCAATTTCGACCTCATCGTCGGCAACCCACCGTGGCTGACCTGGACACGGCTGCCGGAAGGATGGCGCGCGCAAAGCGAAGACCTGTGGCGGCGCTGCGGGCTCTGGTACACACCCGCTGAAGACGGCGACTCGTTCAGCCTCCAGAGCGCAGACATAGCCACTCTTGTCTTCGCCGCTTCACTTCTGCGGTACGCCGCGGACGACGCATTTGTCGGACTACTTACCCCCTCGGCCCTCATCAGTGCCGACCCTGGAGGACGGGCATTTCGACAATTCCGGCTTCGACCTGACAGACGCGACGCCGGCCGTTTCCCTGCCATAGACGTGCCTTTCAAACCGATCTGGGTAGATGACTGGTCGAAGATCAAACCCTTCAGCCCTGACGCGGCGAACACGCCGATCTTCATGATCGTCCAGAAAGGTTCGCCGGCAGAAGCGGAAACCGGAGGAGCGGTTTGGACACGGGCGGCTGGCACACGCATCAATAAGTCGAGTTGGCTACGTGCGAAGGTCAGCTTGCGCGAGGGAGTGGGCTCTTGGGCGCCAGTGGATCCCTCAACCCCCACCTCAGCGTGGCGATTCCAAAAGCAGGGAGCGCCCGCGCTCATCCAGGGTGGCTCGAATAGTTACGTTTTCGGAAAGGGGCTTGATACGCGCGGTGCAAATGGCATCTTTTTTGTAGTGGCCGACCGAGTCCAACCCGCACGCGGGAGCACAAAGGCCACAGTTCAAGTGAAAAACATGCCGGCGACGGGACGAAACCGCGCAATCACGGAAACGACTGGTCGAGTCGAATCGGAGTTGGTTTACCCCCTCTTGCGGGGTAGGGACGTGTCGGCGTGGTCCGCGAAGCCGGGTAGCTACATGATTCTTCCGCACAGGCCAGATGAACTCGATCGAGTACTTCCTGCCAATGAGTTGGTCCGTGATTACCCGAAGGCAAACAGCTGGCTTAAACGTCATCGAACTGTCCTCCAGTCAAGGCGTGTCCCGCCGACTCGTAACTGGGACATGACGAACAGCGGCACAGATTGGTGCCGCGTCGACGGGCCCCTTGCACACATGCAGGGAGGTCATCTCGTTGTGGTGCGTGAACTGTCGGCGCGTCCCGCTGCAGCATTGGTGGAGGCTGTCGCCGACTTCACTCTCGGTGGGCGGCGTGTCGCGCCGTTGATTGACCACAAGCTTATGTTTTGTTCCGTGCCGTCGCATGCCGAAGCGCTCTATTTGACCGCGCTCATCAACAGCACACCCATGCAAGATCTACTCGAGAGTTTCGTCAACAGCATCGCTGTCTCTCCAAACAGTCTTAAGCGGCTACCTATCCCAGATTTCGACCCAGACTCCTCGGACGTCGTGGCGATAATTGAGATGGCGGAACAGGTGCAAGCAGCAGACGACGTTCCGCAAGCACTTCAGGCGCTCCAGCCGGGTATCGATGAGCTCACACTCAGGATTATCCGGGCCGAGGACACGTACGAGCCGCAGCCTAGACGGATTCGGGCCACGAAAAAGACGCGCTCAAAAGATACGATGACTGAGACCCTGTTCTAACGATTCGCTCTGGTCTGCGCCCCTACTCATCTCAGGAGCTTGCAGCAGTTCACGCACTTCATTTAACGAGCGCGAGAAGCGGCACTACTGTGGCGATTCGGTAGCGGGTGGGTGCCACTTGATTTGCCGTGCTCGTGAGATGACCTCGACCAGAGTGCGACTGTAGCGGCGATGATCATCGCGGCCGATCTCGAACGGGAGGAAGCCCGGCCTCGCGTGTGTGATGGCATAGTGCGATCCCGTTTGCGCGGGTGTCATCACTCCCGCAAGACCTTCGGAGGTCAATTCGTATCAGCGATTAGTCGGCGGCCGCAACGTCCTCGTCCAGACTGTTTGTTCTGGTCCACACGTCGATCACTCCGAGTGGGTCGTTCTGGTCGAGTTTGATGGTGGTGACGGGTTCCCAGCCTTGGCTGAGTCGATATTTGGTGACGTCGAGTCTGGTGATGCGATCGCCGAGGAGTGTGTCGGGCTCGTCGAGGAAGAACCCGCGACGTCGGGTGTCGTAGGTGAAGCGATCTTCGTGGAACTGGATCACCAGACTCCCGGCCTTCTGTGAGGATGGGTGTCCATCATGGCCGAACAGTGCTGTGGGTGGGAACTGTTCGACCCCTAGTTCCATACGCCGCTAGTGGGGCGGGCTACCCACACCGTGAGCGGTCGGCGGCGAAGTGTCAGATAACAGCGCTGTCCGGTCCTTGGCGTGACGTAATATGAGTGACGGGTTGAGTGACATCTTTGGTTGATGTGGTGGTCGCCGGCACGGCTGTCACGTTATCGAACGTTTCCGTGAGTTTCCGGCGATGAGGTTGCTCGTGGCGGGATCGCTGGCGTCACTGTTGTGGTCAGGGTTCGAGGTTTTTTGAGCGCCTGTAGAAGGTGGCGCGTGACATGCCGAGATCGCGGGCGACTTGTGCGGCTGGCTCGCCGCCGTCGACCAGATGGATAGCGCTGCGGATTTGGCTGTCGGTAACGCGTCGGGGTCGCCCGCCGAGGTCTTTGCCGGTATCGCGGCGTTTGCTGATCGAGTCGGTGATCCGTTCGCGCTTGATGTCATGTTCCATCTGCGCGAGGGCGGCCATGATCGTGAACAACATTGATCCCATGGGTGTTGACGTGTCAACATCGCCGCCACCGAGGTTCAATACCCGCAAACCCGCACCGCAGTCACGGAGCGCTTGGGCAAAATCGAGCATGTTCTGCGTCGATCGGCCGAGCCGATCGAGGGTTGCGATGACGAGCGTGTCCCCGTCCTCCAGAGCGCCGAGGGCGCGACCGAACTGCGGGCGCGAAGCACGAGCCCCCGAGACGCCATGGTCGACGTACAGATCATCACGTCGAACGCCGGCACCAAGAAGGTCGACTTTTTGCCGATCGGTGGATTGTGGTCGAGTCGATACGCGTACGTACCCGACCAGTTTCGCCACGACGCTCACGGTGTCTCATAACTAAAGGTGAGTACCAAGATTCAAACACGCGGTTATGACACATAGTTATGAGAATCACTGCGGCGTGGAACTAGGCCCGTTTAGGATGCAGATTCGACCGGTCGTCGAGACGCCTCGTAACTCTAGGGTTGCGAGACTGTCTTGCCCGACTGCCTCAGAGGATCCAAAACAAGACGTTGGCCTGGCGAGCGCTGCATTCCGCCCAGAATGGGCTACATCGAGTCCGGATTTTAGAGACGACGCCGGGCCTCGGACTAGTCGATCTCATCCGCGTCCTTCGGGTCGTTGGACTCGTCTTCGCCGCGGCGCGCTACTCGTGGAACGAACGGGTCCTCATAATCGAGGATGATGTGTGGTGTGCGCGCGAAGACTGCATGACCCATCCATCCTGCACCACGGCCGGGGCTTCACGGGGCGACGGCGTTGCTGCACCGTCAAGTAGCAACCTGGCCGAGCGGAGGCCGTGATCTTGCGCGGTCAACTCGTTCACGTATGCACGTTCGCGCCGCTGCCCATGCACTCCCCTATGACGATTTGGCGGCGAGCGAGGCGCCTTACGGTCTGAGCGAAGATCGGCACACTGCCGCTGTTGGTGCAGGCAGCCTCACGGTATTCGACCGCCGCAGCCCTCACTCACCGTTGGGGACAGTCTCGGTCGAAGTGATCATCAGGGCCGCACCCACCACGGCGGGGAGCAAAAGTCGAAGGGTACGGCTGTCTGCCGCTCCCACAGACGGTCTGACCCGTACCGCGGGTCGGGGTTGATCTTGCGGGCCACCACGATCGCCGCAGCCACGGTGGAGCCGGCCGCCACAAGGCCGTGGTGAGCGGACTGTAGGCGGGCTCCCGTGGTGTAAGTGTCATCGACAAGGAGCATCCTGCGGCCCGAGATGTCCGAGCCGGCAATCGGGATGAAGCCGGTGGGGCTGGCCTGATTGAACGTCATCGCGCCCTGGCCATGCTCGAGTGGCTTGGTGAAGGGCCCGAGCGCGTCGGGGAAGTTGGCCTCGATTGCCGTCTGCAAGGCGGGTTGGTTGTCGTGATGGGTAGAAGGAACTGCTACGACTTCGTCCCAAGCCCCGAACCGGGCGACTAGCGCGTCGTGGTGCTCGACAAGGTAGCGGGCCAGGATCGCGGCGATGGAGTGAGACTGCTCCTCGCGTACCGCGGGGTCCGGATGCTCCTTGTAGTCGTGCATCCGGTCGCGCAGTGCGGACGGTGTCGTGTAATAGCTGATCGGGATTACCAGTTCGCACGGGTAAGAGACCTGAGCCGAGGTGCGTTCACAACTGAAACAGAGCCGGTCCGGACGGGTCCGGCCAGACCGACATAGCGGGCACACGTCCGGGGCGTCCTGCGGCATCGGTACCAGCTCCGGCACGAGCAGGTCCGAGCTGACGTTCAGGCCGGGGTTCACGTCGCTACTACGGCTGCTTCGAGTGCCTGAGCGACCGAGCCGGCGCTGCCGACAAAGTGCACCAGCGACTCGGCAGCGTATCTGCGGGCCCACGGTAGGTGACCGAGTAGTGGTTCCCAGAGCAGCACAGGCTTGGCTTGCTCCTGCGCGATCGTCGCCTCGATCCGCGTCCCGCTTCGCTCGGTCAGTTCGATCAGCAGGCTGGCGCGGGTGAGGCCCGCGATCAAAACGTTGCGCGCGGGGAAGGTGGTCTTGCTCGGCGGCTGACCGAGTTCGAACTGCGAGATCACGGCACCGCGTTCGGCAATGCGGTCCCGCAACGTGGCGTTGGCGGCCGGGTAGATGCGGTCCACGCCGGTCCCGATGACCGCGATGGTCCGCCCGTTCGCTGCCAGTGCTCCACGGTGCGCGGCTGCGTCGATGCCGGCTGCGAGACCGGAGACGATGGTGTGCCCGAGTGACGCCACGTGCCAGGCCACAGACTCGGCGACTCGGATGCCTTCTGTGGTCGCGTCTCGGCTGCCGACGATGGCCAAGGCAGACTCGTCACTGGCGTGGCCGAGCGAGCCGCGGACGTAGAGGTGCTGCGGCGGGTCCTCAATCAACCGCAGCATTCGTGGGAATCGGGGATCGGTGATCGAGAGCAGCTCGGCGCCCGAGCCAGGTCGACCTAGCTCGCTAGGCGGTTGGGCCCACAGGTCTGCGGCCCGCGAGGCAGCCGTGACCGTGGCCGCGAGAGCCGCATTCCCAGGACGAACCCGTTCACTGATCATGCCTACGATCATAGACAGTGGCTCCGACAGAGCCAGTATCTAAGGAGTGTCCTACGCCATGAACAGCCCTAGTGCGACGAGCCGGACCGCCGCGGAGATCGCAGCTGCGCGGTCAGCGGCGAGTTGATCGAACAGGTCGACCGGCACAGGTTGCTGGCCGATGGCATGGTTCGACAGGTCGGCGCGCATGTCGGTCCAGACCTGTTCGGCGGCACCGCCGGAAGCGGCGAGGGGGACCACGCTCATCCCGGCCGCACGGGCCCGCCTGACCTCGTCCAGGGTCCCGCGACCGCCACCGATGACGAGGATGCACCGTACCGAGTCGAAGGCGCGGTCGCGCAACTGGGACGGTTCGGTCTCTGCGAGGCGAATCTCACCGAGACGTCTGCTTGGTGGGGTGAGGTCGCGCTCGTCGTCCCGACGCCGCAGCAGCACGAACCGAGCCGGATCGTAGGCGTCGAGGGTTCGGAGATAGGAGTAGCCGACGCGTGCTCCGACGTCGCCAGCGGCCAGGAGTCCGGGTACGTCCGCGGCGGCGAGTGCGGCGCCGATGGCGGTGGCGAGCTCTTCGAGGTCGTCGGGGGTGGCCACGGTCGGATAGGTCCCGATGGTCCATGTTGGTTGCTCAGGGCTCCGGGCTGACCCGGAGACCAGCAATCGCATCGGGAGGGTGCGAGCAACCAGTCGCCCCAGCACCGAGGTTATCTCGTCGTAGTCGGGAATCTCCACAACATGGACACCTGCTTGTTCGAGGTCGCGGGTCCGGGACGCAAAGTGTCCGTCATCGTCAGCGGGGCGCTTCATCAAGGCGTAGTGCGGCATCAACGGGCCGTCGGCGATCGCGCGGCGGATCATCTTGAAGATCTCCCCAAAGTTTGGGTCGTCGAGGGAGAACCCTAGGAAGAGGAAACTCGAAGTCAGAAACTGCGCCTGAAGTAGGCGCCAAAGCCGCGGGTGTGTCGACTGGGCATAGCGCTCGTAGTCGTTCCGGGTGATGACCAGTTGGTCCCGACCCCCGACCGGTGTAGTCGCTCCGTAAGGAATCGACCCGTGCATCTTGTACAGTCGCCGGTCGCCCGCGCGCCGCAAGACCAATGCCTCGTCGTGCTCGACGACATCCAGGGCTGGGTCGGCGGTCTCAATCATCGCGTCGTAGTTCGTGGTCCAGAAGTCGCTGATTGGCAGTTTCACCATCAGGCGGTGATTTTGCATCGGCATCGGCTCCACCGATGCGATCCGCCTCACGACCTCATCGATCAGGATCGCCGCTCCGTTGGGGGTGTCCTCAACGTACTGAGCCCATAACGGGAAGTCGTCCAGCTTTGGGACTCCGACCTGCACTGCAGCGCCGTCAATCAAGTCTTCCCACAGCGGGAAATCTGCCCCGCGCGACAAGCCCGCGCCGACGAGCACGGCCGCTTGCCGCGCGTCGATGGCGGTGCCGAAGGCCCGCACCAGCTCGTCCGGCGTCATGAACACACGCTAGCGGTATGACGACGCGGGTCCTTGCCCGGCAGCAGCCCTGTCGCGCAAGGACCCAAGTGTCGTACCAATGGCATACCGAGGACACGATTCGTGCCCTGCTTGGTGAGTGCGCGACTGGGCAAGCGTTCAGCCGTCAGACGCTGAGGTGGGAGTCAGGACCCTGCCGATCACCCTGACCAGCATCGTGGTGTCGCCGCGCGCTAGCGCCGCGCATGTTCGGTGGTGACCGGTGGTGCGGTACGACCCGTCGGCCTGCTCGATCACCAAGACGACGGAGTCGCCAATGAACGAGGCAGCTGGTTCGGCGGCCAACTGGCGGACGTAGGGCCCGAACACCAGCTCCTGCTGCCCCCACATGTCAGCGAGGGCGACCATGCGTTCTTCAGCGCCGTGGGGAAGGCCAACAATCTGGCCTCCGCGGGCGTAGTGCCTGAGGCCGAACATGCCGATCGGCACCCAACCTTCGGAACCCCACTCGGGAAGGTCGGTGCCATCCCACGATGCCGTGGGGTGCTCACCGAGGTCAGTGCCTTCGTCATCGGCGTTGCTGATCTGACCGAGCTCAGGTTCCGTCATTGCCCGTGCCTTCTCCCGGGCAAAATGCCCCTTGATCTGCACACTCGCTATTACACGTTGACGAGCGCCATATAGGCCTAGATGAATTCTCTGTGGTTCTGCTTTCCGCCTGTGACCTGCGTCTTACCACCGCGAGTGCCGCGTCGGGGCTTTGCTCCAAAGGATCAGCACATGTGTCTTGTAACTAATCTGAACTCGCCACCCATGAGATGCAACACAGTGACGACGGGTGCCGATGATGACGCGTCGCTCGTACCACGCTCGCGGGCGCGCAGCCGATCGTTGGCCCTACGTTTGAGAGTCCCAGATGGTGCGTTGACAGGTTGAGTCCGCCATCCTTATCGGTCATACACTTCGCGGCGATGTGCGGCTTGCGGTAATGGCCTACGAGCGGGCGTTCCCGTAGGCGCTATTTAATGGCGTAGTGGATGAACTTTGTTGTTGCGATATCCCAACTATTCGTGGGGTCGAAGTTATCGAAATTGATCTGTGTAATGAGCGCGCCAGTGTAGGTGACCCGCACGACCGTGTCCTTGCTCTCGTTGCCGAGTTTGTCTACCAGCGTAGTTTTCTGCTCTATCGTTAGGATCGCTTTCGGGTGAGCCTTACTCCAACCGGAAGTCTTCGCGGCCTTGAGCATGTCGGTGATCGTGCGCTGAGAATTTCCACGGGTGTTGCCTTTGCTGAATCCATCGGGGTATTCGTTGCTGACGGTGGCGGCACCGTCAGCAGAAACTTTCACCTTAGCCTTCTTATCGACCTTCTTGATTCCTTTTACGAACCGCTGCTCGGGGGTGGCCTTCGGCGTCGGCTTGGCTGGTGCCTTAGTCGCTGTGGCGGACGGCTTGCCTTTCGGTGCGTCGGCCTTGTCGCTAGAACTCCCGCAACCTGCAAGGGCGAAGACTAATAGGACGGCTAGCGCGATACGTTTCATGGCAGCACGTTACCGCTCTACCCAGACACTTGTATTTGAAAACGCTTCGTCGGCTGCCAAGCCATGGGCCATCGCATTACCTGCGAAATTTAGGTTACTTACACGAAGCACGCCCGTTTAATCCAAAGCATGATTGGCTACCCGGGACCTCCATTGAGTTTCGGGAGCCATCGCGCTGATCCGAAGTAGTTATCTGGTGCTCGAAAGTGGCGCGTGAATCCAGCGCGAAGTTGATCGGCAAGTTCTGAAGCCGCTGCTGGAACCGAGAGAGTGCGTGTTCCCGATGCATCGTTGAGAAATACCCGAGTGGGCCGATCTGGCTGCACCCAGAACTCCGTAAGGCCCGCTAGATCGGCGCCCGATGTGCGCCTGTACGGGCTCAGACTCCACGGTCGATTGGGCAAGGCGAACGCTATGGAAGGAACCAATTCGTCAGCACCGAACCTTTGGCGAGCCGTCGTAGATGGGCGGCGGTGGTAAAGCGCGATCTCTTGTTTTCTCGCATCGTCTACCACGACGGATGCAAGTACACTTTGCGGTCGGTTACGACGCAACTCTGAGAACACATCGGACGACATTTCATCGAGGGGCCACAGTCGAAGGTCGTGCAATGCAAGTTCGGACTGGAAACGGCTCATGAATTCGTCCAGGCAGGTCCGATACCAATCGAAGTAGTTGTCGCCGCGACGTGCAACGAGTTGGTCAAACAGCCGCTTGAACGTTCGGGGTTGTTGAAGTTCGGCGACATACCGTTCAACGGTTTCCAAAAAGAGACCAGTGAGCGGCATGATGTCGCCGCCCTCGTCGCTGTGAGCGAGCGCCGCGATATATCGGCTGCGCTGAGACTTAGCTTTCACGATAGCGGGTGGCAGCCCGTCTTGAGCGAGCATCACATTTGTGAGCAGCCGGGCCGTCCGGCCATTCCCATCTTGGAAAGGATGAACGTGGGTGAACCACGCATGGCCGACGGCTGCCCGGAGAATTGCGTCGTCTTCGTCAACTCGAATTGAACTCCAGTCAGCAAACTGCTGCATGGCGTAGCCAATCTCGTAGGTGGGAAATGGGAGGTGAGCGGCCTCGGCTATTTCTGCATCGAATTTGCGGTAGTCACCTGCGAACCAAGCCCCAGACATCAGCACAGAGTGCAGAGATCGAAAATCGGCCTGAGTCACGCCCATACTTCCCCCACCGATATAGCGCATAGCGAGCAATCGCGCTGCTTCCATTCCAATTGCCGCGAATGCGCGCTTGTCCTGGCGGAGTAGTTCAGGAAGGAGGGTTACGTTCAGGTCTCTGATTACGTTTTGCCCTTTGGTCGACTCGATTGCCTCAACGGTGCCGCTCAGGTCTGGACCTTCGAATTCGATGCTGTTGCTTTCGAAGACCGACCAATAATCGTGGGCTCGGCGCATTTCGCTAACCAGCCCAATTGTGTCGGCCTTTCGCACGGCTGCTTCCAGCCCGCGTCTCGCTTGGCGTAAGCGTGACCGCATTTCTACAAGTGACCTGTCGGCCTCGGGAGGCAACGAATAGGGAGTGCTGGCTAGCACCTTGGCGGTGTCCATGTGCCACTCCTTGCGACGGAACTATAACCACATTTTAGACGCATCTACTGACAGAATCGCCTCATCCAATCGTTGTTCGGAAGGCACCCGTGGCACGGGGCGCTGTCTAGATAAGGCCGAGGCCTTCAAGGACGTGCTTAGGCGGTAAGGCCGGGTGCGCTTCTTTGGAGCGTTGCGGTTCCGTAGCAGCAGCGGCACCACTACGTCGCCGTAAACAATTTCGGCGTCTACGATGTCGTCGTCCTCGCTGACCGGGCCGATTAGGTCGGCTAACTCAGCCGCCCGTGTGGCCTCTAGCGCCCAAGCCACTTGCTGCGGGGCCGGGTCGTAGGTCGCGTTGGGGTCGGCCAGCATTGAGGCGAACAGCGCCTCAGCCGGGTCTTCGTTGGCAGGCATGATTTTGAGAAGCTGCGTTGCAGCCAGTCTGCCACGGTCGAGCACGTCTACCTGCGGGCCGTTCATCCACTCCACGAGCCGCTGAGCGGCGTCGTCGGTAGTAATGGCGATCCGCTTGGCAGCCCGTCGTCGAACCTGTACGGCAGCGCGTCATTCCGCAAAAGGGCCACATCGGGAAGTTGGTCGAAGAGATCATCGCGTGTGTCTCGTAACCGATTAGATACGACATATAGCGATCACAGGACGCCTCCACCAATCGGCAAAGAGCGAGGGCGTGCGGGCGGCGGCGGTTTTGAGCCCGCGGCTGGGTTGGAAAGGTGGGCGATCTCGGGAAGCGGGTTCTGGGGGGGCTCGCAACGGGTTCTGGGCTCGATCCCCTTGGTCATGTTGCGGGGGTTGTGTTGAGCGCCTCGGATAGTAGCGAGGGGTCAATGCCGGATCTTCACTTTTGAGACCCTCCCCGTCCGTCTGAAGCCTGGTTTTGTGCCGCCGGAGGCGGCGCTGTTGTTGTGTCGGCCATCTGACGGCCGGCAAGAGCGTAGGGATCTGATGGGCCAGCCTTCGGCTGGGCTGTGTGTGTGCACCTTCGGTGTCCTTGTCTAACGCCGACAGTCTCCGTGTCAAGTCCGCTCTACGGCCTCGCCGGGTGGACAAAGTATTCGGCGCTGCGCTGTTTTCCTCATACTTTCTCCCCCGTTGTGGCACGCGGTCTTGACTCGGAGCCTCGCTGTCGGCGAGCGAGGCGCCTTAACGGGCAGGCAGCGAAGCAGCCGCCCGGCCCAAGTCGGACACCGAGAAAGGCATCATCATGGCACGTAAGATCGGTAAGTCACCCGAGCAGCGCAAGGCAGAAGCCGAAGCTCTCCACGCCCAACTGGCCGAGCAGGTCGAAGCGCTTGCCTCTTCCGAAGCGTGGCACCAATTCCTTGAGTTCGCGACCTCGTTTCACACCTACAGTCTGAACAACGTTTTGTTGATCTTGGCCCAAAGGCCGGCCGCGTCCCGCGTGGCTGGGTTCCGGCAGTGGCAGGCCAAAGGCCGGCAGGTCCGCAAGGGCGAGAAGGGCATCAAAATCCTTGGATATTCGACCAAAAAGATTACCGATGAGGACGCCAACGGCGACGAAACCGAGCGGACGATCTGCCGGTTCCCGATCCTGAGCGTGTTCGACATCGGCCAGACCGACCCGATCGAGGGCGTCGAGCAGGTAGACACTCTCACCACCCATGTCCAGGGCGACGACACAGCAGGTATCGCGGCCACGGTCACCGACTGGTTGACCGGACAGGGCTGGACAGTCAGCCGGGAGCCGATCGCAGGCGCGGCGAATGGCTACACCACCACCGACGGCTCCAAACGCGTCGTCATCGACGAGGCCCTGTCACCGGCACAGAAAGCGAAAACGACGTTGCATGAAGCCGCCCATTGCATCCTGCATGCCGATGAACCGATCACCGAATATGTACAACATCGGGGAGTGAAGGAAACAGAAGCTGAATCGGTGGCCTACGTGGTGGCAGGAATGGCAAAAATGGACACCGCCTCCTACAGCGTCGGCTACGTCGCCGGCTGGACGAGGGGTGATGTGACAGTGATCCGAGCGACCGCCGAAAACGTGATGCGAGCCGTGCATGTCCTGGCCCCGCTCGTCGAGGCGAGCACGGGGCAGGCCATCACTGCGGCCTGAATAGGGGGGGCGCCCTTCGGGGCGCCAAACCCCTGCAACGGAGACGCCAACGGCGACACAGCTGAGGCCGGCCACGGAGGGCCGGCAAGCCAAAAGACTCATTGGGCCAGCCTGCGGCTGGGCTGTGTTGGTTGGAAGTTCGTCTCTCCCGGGGTGTTCCATGATTGGCCCCCCGCGTGTCCACGCAATCGCGCTACGCGCGATCTCACCACCGGCCAGCTTGATCGGCGCTGCGCTTATTTCCTCACAACCTGGCGGCCGGATCGACCCTTCGGGTTGACGCTCCCACGCTCCACAGGGGCCAGTCATATCTCTTGCCCGGGAGGGGCGAAAACGGTTGGACGGCACAGTCTGGCGGTCACCTTCCGTGCAGAAAGTGGACAACCACGATGGGCAACACGGCGAAACGATCCGAAGGATTTATCCATACCGTCCTCACTGGCAAGGTCGGATGCAGCGCTTACGGAATCGGGCCTGCCGTGCGGTTAGGGAACGTCACGATCATTGTTGGCAGTCGGTGGGCCGGATTGCCGATCGCACGCGCGGCGATGTTTTTTGAGGCCGTCGCGCCGCACCTCGCGCCGACTCGACAGAACCGGAACCTTCCCCGACACGCGAACAGGTTCGCTGCCGTGGTGGAGTTCAACGGCGGTCAAAGGGTCGGTGATCTTGAATTGACCCCGATGGGGCTGTCCAGTGACCGATTTGGTCAAGCATCGCTCACTATTGGGAACGTTCGTATCACCGTCCGCGACCGGGATGCCGCCGAACATGTTGCCAAAGCACTCGCTGAGGCGTACAGCGAAGCCGAACACGCCTACCCGAGACTCAAACCGTTCGCCGAGGTACGGGTCACGACCGACCGGCCGGCACCAACAATTATCGACCGCAGGTTGCACCGGGCCTAAAGGGTTATCCACAGTGTGGGTTCGGCCACCTCCGGCCGAACCCTAACGGCCACACACTGGTTCGTATGAGTGACGACATGACATCAGGATTTGACGGCTGGAGCGATGAAGAGATCGCCGACTATTGGCACCAGATACACGAACACCGCGAGATGATGGCCGACCTAAACCGGCGTATCGAACAGGCAGAAAACCAGACACCAGCCGAACAGCGCGACCGGTGCGGGACGCTGCCCGCCGACTGGACTGGACAGCCAACACCACCAGATCGCAACCTTGGCAATCGATGCAGCTACACCTGAACAGGGGCCAAGCGGAGACGCCTGCGGCGACATAATCTGTTCCGGCCACGGAGGGCCGGCAGAAGAGGATGTGCGGCCGCCCAACGAGCGGGCGGCTATCGGACCGCCTGCGGCGGGCTCACCTGGTGGGTGTCCTTGCCTAGCATCGCCTTTCTCCGCATCAAGTTCGCTCTACAGTCCCCGCCGGTCGACAAAGTCCTCGGCGCTGCGCTTATTTCCTCATACTTTCTCTCCCCGTCGTGGCACGCGGTTCTTGACCCGGAGCCTCTTGCGGCGGTGCGACAGCCGTCTTAACGGTCAGGCGGGCCAAAGGCCAGCCGACCGGCACAAGTCGGACACCACGAAAGGACACGATCATGAGCGAGAGTCATGGCGACCAGGCCAGTAACCGAGCTGATGCGGCACGTACACGGATCTTTGAAGCGACCTGCGGAGATCCCGAATGGCGTGAGGTCGCACGAGTCCAGCACGACATCGCACACCAACGGTGCCCGGTGCCACCCACTACTACTGAACGGTGGGACGCGGTGCAAGCACTCGAAGAAATCGCCCGCACCGTCGAAGAGACGTACCGAACCCTCTGAGGATCGCCGCCCAGGCGGTCCACGGCACCAGAAGTCATCAAGTCAACGAATAGAAGGAGAATAAAATGTTTACATCCACCATCACCATCACTGGCCGGCTCGCACACGATCCGACCGTGTTCGACAACCTGACCGAGTTCGTCGTCTTGTCGAATCGTCGCAAACAAGACCAGAGCGGTGAATGGGTCAATGCCGACACGTCACGGTTCACGGTCAAAACATTCCGGACCCTAGCGACCAAGGCCGGCGAAACGCTTACCAAAGGCGACGCGGTGATCGTCGTCGGCTCGATGGCGCTGGAAATGCACGCACAGTCACGCTGCCAAGGCTGTGGGCAAGACGCTCACAACGCGCAAGATGCTGACGCTGACGGCTGGTGGCAGACGGAGACGACGACCTGTCAGGCGTGCGCTGCTATTGCGAAGGCGTCAGAGAATGCGGATGGTCCCGGCGCGATGATCTCGGTGCATCTCGACCCGGCATATAAGCCGAAGGATGCTGGCTAGGACTCGTCACGGCCTGTTTTGACGCCTTGAGCGATTGCGGCCACGACGAACTGGTAGATGGCAGCTGCCCCGGAGATTAAGCCAAGAATCGCCCAACTTCCGGTCATCAACGCGACCGTGAGAATGCTGAACAAAATCCCGGCAATCACATGATTGGCGACGGGTTGCGGCTCTTCCGCCCGGTCGTCCGCTACCTCTCCGCGACGTTTGCGACCTCGCTGTTCGGCCCAATCAAAAGCGTTCATTCCCACACTTTACTACTTATCTGCTCGGAGGTGTTTCGCATGGCCGACCGGACAATCGTAACGAAGATCGTGGCCGAAATGGGTCAGTTTATAAACGCTATGGGGCAAGCCGCGAAGGCGACAGAGCAAGTCGGCACCTCAGCAGAAAAGGCTTCCCACAAGGGTGGCTCTGCATTCGATAAACTCTCGAAAAAAGCTGCTGACCATAAAGAATCGTGGACCAAAGTCGGCACTGGCATGGTCGCGGTCGGCGGCGCGATTCTCGCTGTGGACCGACGAGCCGACCGGCCAAAACCGCCACAAGCAGACCGTCCGCGACCGGGACGCCGTCGGCACCGCGCTGTAGGGGCGGTGCTGTAGGAGCGGGGGAGAGGGTGCAGTGCATCGAGCACTGCACCCACTGTCTATACCCAGGTATCTCGACGCGCTAGGCAATGTCAGACCAACACGACAGAATGGAAACCATGGAGATCACAGAGCACCACGCCCGCCTGCGCCGCTGGGCCAAGGGAATGTACCCCTGCGAGGCAGCCACCGAACTCCTGATCCGGACAGGATGGGCCAGCGAAGGACTGCCCTGGGTCGAGCCCGACGGCTGGATCGACGGCGCCAAGATCAACACCAACGCCGGTGCCTACTCCAGCGGAGAGCAACGGATCCTAGCGATCGCAGCAAGCCTGTACGGCGCCGAACCGGTCCACCTTGACGACGCAATCAGCGGAATCGACCGACAAAGCGTCGTCCTCGTGCTCGCAGCCGTCGCTCACGCATCGGGCTCACACGAACATTCAGAGTTCGAGCAAGACGCCGACGGACGCCCAACGGGCATCCGCAGCCTCGACACTCTGTACCCCTGGCCCGCATCCAGCACCGACCGGTAGCCCGCAGCCGGGCACTGGCAGCGACTGCGCTGCAGCGCACGTGTCCGCTCACCGATCGGTCACATTCTTCCCCCCCCGGAGAGTTGAGGGGCGGCACTATTTCTCCCATCGGGTGGTTCGTTCGGTAACGGTCGTTTTCGGCGCGACCAGCCGGCAACGTCGACGGTCTTCGACACGCCGACGAATTGCGCGCCGAAACTCCCCACCGAAACCGTTTCGCGCCGAAACGGTTCGCCTATCGTTTACGGCATGAGTCATTCCATTGGTTACGCCCGCGTCTCGCGTCGGGAGCAAAACCCCGACGCCCAAGAGGCTGAGCTGAGTGCCGCAGGAGCGGTACGGGTATTCGTCGACCACGGCGAGTCCAGCCGCACGCTGGACCGCCCGCAGTGGGTCGCGTGCCTGGACCATTTGAGGTCGGGAGACACGTTGCTCGTTCGGCGGCTTGATCGGTTGGCTGGCAGTGAGCGGATCCTGATCGAGACCCTGACCGACCTTGACGAACGGGGTGTCAACATCAAGAGCCTGACCGAACCGTTGATCGACACGACGACCCCGATGGGGCGCGCGCTGTATGGGATCGTCGCGGTGTTCGCTCAGCTACGTGTCGATACGATCCGCGACAACACCCAGCGCGGGCTGGAGTACGCCCGAAG
>NZ_JBYCQO010000003.1:0-4257 GCF_057586615.1 Aeromicrobium changchenzhani
CACACAGATCGGGTCCTCACACTGATTACACGAGATCGACGTGTAATACGAGAACACATTCGGCACGAACGTGTCACCATCTCGCTGCCACGTCCCACCCGTGTACTCCGCCACCCGACGCCACGTCACACCCACCGGATGATCATGCTTGTCCTTGCACGCCACCGAACACGCCTTACACCCCGTGCACAGCTGCTGATCAAAATAGAAACCCAGCTTCTCCGCCATGATGATCTCCCCCCTCAAGCCTTCTCGACCTGGACCAGGGCGGTGTGCTGCGCATTGCCCTTGGATATTGGTGTCGGATGCCAGCTCGTCAACGTGTTGACCGAGCCACCGACATCCACCCCGTTCTTGTCGAGCGAGTACCAAGCACCCTGCGGGACAGAGAGGACTCCGGGCGCGATGCGCGGAGTCACCCGGACCGGCAACCGGAGCCGGCCGCGGTCGTTGAAGACTTCGATCGAATCGTCGTCCTTGATCCCCCGCGACTTCGCGTCGATCGGGTTCATCCAGACGACCTGCGGGTGCGCCTCACGCATCCAGTCGACGTTGCCGTAGGTGGAGTGGGTGCGCTGCTTGTAGTGGTGGCCGATGAGCTGCAACGGGAACTTCGAATTCGTCTTCGCGTCCTCCGCCCCCTCCCAGGTCGCCAGGTGCTCCGGGAGCGCGGTGATCTTGTCGCCCTCCGGCAGCTCCCACGTCTTGGCCATCTCCCACAGCTGCTGGGAGAAGATCTCGATCTTGCCCGACGGCGTCTCCAGCGGGTTCGCCACCGGGTCGTCCCGGAACGACTTGAGGCCGATGTAGCCGCTCGCGTCGGGTGACTTGATCTTCCAGACACCCATCTGACGCAGCGAGGCGAAGTCGGGCAGGCCCGCAATCTCGGGCTGGGAGTCTTCGACCACCTGGCGGACCCAGTCCTCCTGCGTCTTGCCCTCGGTGAATGCCTGCTCGACGCCGAGGCGCTTGGCGATCTCGGTCATCATCTCGTAGACCGTCTTGGTGTCGAACAGCGGCTCGATCACCTTGTCAGCGATGATCGCGTAGCCCATGTTCCCCGCGCTGCCCTGGTGGACGATGTCCAGCTGCTCAGCGTTCGAGGTGTCGGGCAGAAGGATGTCGGCGTACCGCGCGGACACCGTCATCTGGTTGTCGATCACCACGATGAACTCGCACTTGGTGTCGTCCTCGAGCAGCTTCGTCGTGCGGTTGATGTCGGCATGCTGGTTCGTCAGGGCGTTGCCGGCGTACTGCCACACCATCTTGATGGGGACGTCGAGCTTGTCCTTGCCCTGCACCCCGTCCGCGAGGGCTGTCATCTCCGCGCCGCGCTCGATCGCCTCGGTCCAGCCAAACACGGAGATCGCCGTCTTGACCGGGTTCGGGGTGGAACCGAACGCGTTGACCATCGGCAGACCATAGGAACCCTCACGCTCGCCCGTGCCGCCGCCGGCGACCCCGACCGATCCCGTGAGCGCGGCGAGCGTCATGATCGCCCGCGACTGGTTCTCGCCGTTCGCGTGGCGCTGCGGGCCCCAGCCCTGGCTGACCTGGACCGGCCGGGCCGTTCCCAGCTCGCGGGCGAACCGCACGATCGTCGATGCCGGCACCCCGGTGATGGCTGCGGCCCACTCGGGGGTCTTCTCGACGCCGTCCGGCCCGTCGCCCATGATGTAGGCCGTGTAGGAGTTGCCGGCCGGGATCCCCGCGGGCATGTGCGCCTCGTCGAACCCCACCGTGTACGTGTCAAGGAATGCCTGGTCAACCAGCTTCTCGGAGATCATGACGTGAGCGACACCGGAGATGAGAGCGGTGTCCGTGCCTGGTCGCAGCGCGATCCACTCGTCGGCGAGGCCGAGCGCGGTCTCGGAGTAGCGAGGGTCGATGACGATGGTGCGCACGTCGTGCAGCTTCTTCGTCTGCTGCGTCACGAACGTCTCGCCACCACCGCTCATGCGCGTCTCGAGCGGGTTGTTCCCGAACATGACCTGGAGCTTGGCGTTCTTCGCGTCGTCGAAGCTGTTGGAGCCGATCCAGCCGCCGTAGTGGTAGACGACCGCGGTCTCGATCTGCGCCGCGCTGTAGTCGCCGTAGTGGTTGAGGTACCCACCGACGCAGTTCATGAGCCGAGCGACAGGCGTCTCGGAGGGCGGCCAGCTCCGGGTGATCGTGCCGCCGAGTGTGCCCGTGCCGTAGTTGAGGTAGATCGACTCGTTGCCGTAGTCCTTGATGAGCCGCTGGATCGTCGCGGCGATCTCGTCGAACGCCTCTTCCCAGGTGATCTGGTCCCACTGCCCGGCGCCACGCTTGGTCCCGGGCCGACGACGCATCGGGCTCTTGAGGCGATCCGGGTTGTAGATGCGGTGACGGATCGACCGGCCGCGGACGCACGCGCGGATCTGCTGCGTGCCGAGCTCGTTGTCGCCGGTGTCGTCAGGCAGGACTCGCACGATCTGGCCGTCGTGGACCTGCATGCGCAGCGGGCACCGCGAGCCGCAGTTGACGTTGCACGAGCTCCAGATCACCTTGTCGGCTTCAGACGCTGCCGTCAGGGTCGCGGCGTTTGCGGGCCCGACGCCGGGCAGCAGCCCGAACGAGGCACCGGTACCGACCAGAGCCGCACCGCCCCCGGCGATACCCGACCACTTCAGGAACGAGCGGCGGGGGAACCCGCGGGTCGGGGTCTTCTCAGTGGTCCCAGTCGTCATGGGTGGTCCTCTCGGGCTCGCGGTCGAGCACCTGATGGTTCGGTCGTTGTGCGACTCCCTTTCATGCTGGTCGGTATTCCGGCGGGATCGTAGGGCATTGGTCCTACGCACGCCGTCGAAATGCGGCGGTGCTCAGGGTGTGCGGCGGGCCCGGACCTGTGTGTGGATGTGGGGCGGGCCCGGACCGTGGTGGTGGTCCGGGCCCGTCGTGCTGGGGTGTCACATGCCGATGCGGATCATCGACTCGTAGAACAGTGAGCGGCCGATGAACTCCCCGGCCAGGACCAGGACGAACGCGGTCGTGGCGATGACCGCCAACGTCCGTAGCTGCGCGGTCGGGGTCGCATACCGGTAGAGGAACACCGCCAACAGCCCAGCACCGACGAAGACCAGGACCAGGCGGGCCACGAACCAGACCCCGGAGAACACCAACGCCGACTGCCCCGCCGCACCACCGGCCGACGACAACGAAGCGATGTACATCGGGACGATCACGAACTCGATCCCCAGCAACGCCACCGCACCCAGCCCGATGCCCTTGAGGCACGCCGAGAGCATCGCCCGCGTCGCATCATCGAGGTGGAACACGTTCCCAGCCTTACCCGCAACCCGCCGACGCCACATGATCGCGCCCATGAACGCGGCCCCCACCGCCAACGCACCCAACAAGAACGTCGTGGTGAAGAACTGCGCCGGAGTCGCCCACGAGTGCCACGCCGGCACCGTGTCGAGGGTGTAGTAGATCATGCTCATCACCGCGACCAGGCCCAGCCCGACCACAGCCGTCAACGCCGCCAGGACCTGACGCAACCGCGGGGTCCCCCACTTGAACCACTGCGCCCCAGCGAACAAGAACCCCAGCCCCGCGAACACGACACCAAACACGATCTCCCGGCTCAACCACGACGACCCCACATGACGGACCACGTTGAACATGTGGAACGGGTCACCCATATGGAAGATCGACGCGACCAGACCCAGCACCATCGCCGGACCAATCGCATACAACGCCGGATCGGTGATCTTGTCGACCGACTCCGCACCGAACCGGCGCAACGCCACGACCTGGACCACACCCAGGACCACGAAGGCCCCCACACTCATCTGCGCCAAGACCGTGAACACGATCATCGGCAGCTCATGGGTATTCATCAGTTCACAGCTCCCCAGGATTGGCCACGAACCCGGTCCCGGAACCCGTGGGCTGAGCATCACGATGCGGAGTGATCACCAGACGCGGCCGGGTGATCGCCGCATCAGGCAACGGCTCCACCGACGCGAGCGTCCCATGCGCAGCACGCAGCTCATCGATCGGACCGAACCCCAACGCCCGCGACGGGCACGCCGCCACACACGCCGGGTCCTCACCCAGCGCCCGGTAGTCCGCACACATGTCGCACTTCGTCATATGACCCGTCGCCGCATTGAACTGCGGCGCCGAATACGGGCACGCCCACTCGCAGTACCGGCACCCCACACACTTCGAGTCATCAATCGTGACGACCCCATCCCCGCCCTGGGACATCGCCGTCGTGGGACACACCCG